>NZ_CP019324.1 GCF_001971585.1 Companilactobacillus allii
ATAGATACAATATAGATACTCAAAAGTTGGACTTTTCCACAGCCCATTTTTCACCAGCAGAAATTCAAAAGCAAAACCAGGATTTGGTGCACCATGCTAATGACTTCTTAACTGATGAAGACAGTGGCTTACCGGTTTTCTTAGAACCCGAAGCCGTGCAATTACTAAGTTTCTGGTGCCGCACTCCGCAACAAATGCGGCGCTTCATTGGCATTATCTTAAATGCTAAGTACCGAGTTGAAAAGGATCATCAAGATATTGGCGTCATAATCCCGCTTTACGACGAAGAACTAAAACCTTTGATGACTAAAGCCTTGAGACGCTACTTTAACGCCCTAAGAAGCAATGAAAAGCATATCAAGAACGTGGAAAACTACTTGTACGGCACCATGCAAAACCTATTTGGCGTTTGGTGGAATAAACAAGCGGCTAGAGAATATGCGGCCAAACACCCCGAAGAACAGAACACTGACAATGAGCGTTCTTGGAATTAAACGCCATATAAGCTCATTTAAGCCGTTTTAAGTGTTACATGCATAAATTATATTAAAATCGCTTTAAAATCGCTTAGAAGCAAAAATAGACACCTTGAGTGGCTGAATTGGCGCTTGGTGGAATAAACAAGCGGCTAGAGAATATGCGGCCAAACACCCTAACGATGAGTGTGCTTAAAACTAAAAAGCTATATAAGGCCGTTTAAGCTGTTTTAAACAGATAGAGCATAATTATATTAAACGAGTTTTAAAATGCGCTTACGGGCACTTTAGGAACGTTGTATAAGTGCCATTGCGGAAAGGACAGCAAACTTAAATTCACAACTTTTAAAGAAGCAGGCTAATTGAGATGGTACTCAAAGATTAGTATAATGTGAGTAGTAATAAAGGGGGGCGAGAAAATCATGGCAGTTAAGGAAAAGAAACGCGTACAAGTCCAGATTGACAAAGAATTGGCAGATAATACCGAAGCCGTTTTAAGCCAGTTAGGTCTAAACCCAACTACCGCGATCAATATGTTTTATAAGCGGATCGTAGCTGACGCAGCATTACCGTTTAAACCAGCCCTGAGCGAAGCCGAAAGAGCTAATTTAAGCCTTTTAAAGGCTACCAAAGAGACACCAGTAACAGAGTTCAAAGACGCTAAAGAAGTCGCTGATTGGCTCAATGATCCAGATGAGGACTAATGGCTTATCAGATTAAATAAATTAATAACTTGGAAGTGTGATGAACATGAAAGATACAATCACAATTAATGACTTTTTTGAAATTGCCAAAGAAACGGATTTAAAAGATTTACTTGATAAGTCATTACATGAACCAGATCCAGAAAAGCGCAAAGTATATGACGCTTTATATACCTACTTTTTAGATAAAAGGCAAGATGAGGTTATTAAGCGAAAGGACTTTGTCCGTTGATAGATAAACCCCAATATATAATTGTTGCTGGTATTAACGGAGCAGGAAAAAGTACGCTATACGATACATTTCCCATCTTGTTTGACAAAACAAAACGGATTAACGCTGATGAACTTTTAAGACAAATGGGTGGCGATTGGCATAAAGATAGTGACAACTTAAAAGCCATGAAAGAAGAAATCAAACAACTACACTATGCTTTAGATCACCAGCAAAGTATTCACGTAGAAACAACACTGGCAGGTAGAGGCAAAGCTCAACTCAATTTGATTGACAAAGCTCACAAAAATGGCTTTGAAGTGACTTTATTATATGTTGCTTTGCGAGATGAAAATTTAGCTATCCAAAGGGTCAACGAACGGGTACAAAAAGGTGGCCACGGTGTTCCAGTAGCAACGATCAAGAAACGTTATCAGCAATCCAAACATAATTTGCCATTAGTGGCCTTTAAATCTGATAAGGTCATGATCTATGATAATAGCGAAAAGTTTACCACTGTTTATGCAAGAGAGAAGGGACAAGTTTTTAAGAACGATTTGAGGCATTTTCCTTGGATAAACCAAAATATTACTTATCCAGAAAAGGTGAAAAAGCAGTTACAAAATTTTGCAGATCAAAACCCAGAAGTAAAGCCTAAAAATGATCCAGAAAATAAAAACGATCGGCCTAGTTATTAGGTTGATCGTTTTTTAATTTATTCGGTTTATGGGCGTTAACATAGTCAGCAAATATTTTTAAAAGTTCTTCGGTTTGTTCGACCGAGAGGTTATTAGCTTGAAAGTATTTTTCGAGCAAAGCCCCTTTTTGAATTAATCGGCGAGAACGGGCTTTGCGGGCTTGCCGATTTTCATAGTATTTAGATTGCCGTAATTTAAAATCTTCCCGCTCAATTTTTTGTTTTAAACGCGCTTGCTGTTCGACTAGTTTTTCATATTGATTAGACATGGAATTTCCCCATCTCGTATGGCTAATGATCTACGGACTTTACCTTTAAAAATTCAGAAAATTGCTTGGCTAAAAGCTTAATCTGATCGTTAGACAAATTAGCATAATCCAAATTGGCTTGACTGATGATTTGTTTACCTAGCCGTTGTTCAATCTTATTTTTTTCGTCCTTAATTTTTTGATTAAGGGCTTTTAATTTAGCTTCTTGTTTTTCTAAGTTACTTTGAGACATAACGATCCCTCCAATCATATTAGAAATAATCACCGACACTATATCATAAGGGAAACGTTAAGTCAAAGGATAAAAGTTGAAATAGCGAAGCGGAAGGCATACACTAAAAGTAAATTCAGGAGAATCAGCAGACCGAGTGAAACGAGGTCAATGCGCACTTACACACAACAACTAAAGTTGGTTGTGTTATTGTGCTAAACACTTGTATCAGAAGTCGCCGTTGGCGACAACAAAAGCAAACCCATAAACCTAAAGAAAGGTGGTGACCGACATGGCAATTTTTCACATGAGCTTTAGTAATATTAGTGCTGGAAAAGGAAGAAGTGCAATTGCTGGAGCGAGTTATCGAAGTGGCGAAAAATTATTCGATCAAAAAGAAGGTCGAAGTTATTTTTATGCTCGGTCGGTTATGCCAGAAAGCTTTATTTTGACACCAAAGAATGCGCCAGAATGGGCGAGTGATCGAGAGAAATTATGGAACGAAGTAGAAAGAAAAGACCGTCGAGCAAACTCACGGTACGCTAAAGAGTTTAACGTGGCTCTACCAGTTGAATTAAGTGAAGATGAACAGAAAGAATTATTGACAAAATATGTACAAGAAAATTTTGTTGATGAAGGTATGGTTGCTGATGTGGCAATTCATAGAGATCACCCAGATAATCCGCACGCTCATGTGATGTTAACTAACCGTCCATTTAACCCAGACGGAACGTGGGGATTGAAAAGTAAACGAGAAAACATATTAGACGAAAATGGGAACAAGACTTATACAGGAAATAGTCGTTTCCCAAGATCAAGAAAGGTGTGGTTAGTTGATTGGGATAAAAAAGAAAAAATCAATCAATGGCGGCACAATTGGGCGGTTAGTGTAAATCAAGTTTTAGAGCAAAAAAATATTCCCGATCGGATCAGCGAAAAATCATTTATCGAGGAGGGAATAGATGATACACCAACTCAACATGAGGGAATCAATAGTAAGCGGCATGAAAGAAAAGAATTTAACCAACAAGTTAAGGACTATCGCAAGACCAAAGCCAGTTATAAAAATAACCAAGAAAAAGTAATCAATAGAGGTCATTTAGATAGCCTAAGTAAACACTTCTCATTTAATGAAAAACGGGTAGTTAAAGAGTTAAGCCATGAACTGAAAACTTATATCAGTTTGGAGAACTTAGATGATAAGCGGCGCATGCTATTTAATTGGAAAAACAGTACCTTAATTAAGCACGCGGTTGGTGAAGATGTCACTAAGCAATTATTGACGATTAACCAACAAGAAAGTTCACTAAAAAAAGCAGATGAACTCTTAAATAAAGTGGTTGATCGCACGACTAAAAAACTTTATCCAGAGCTTAATTTTGAACAGACCACGCAAGCTGAAAGACGAGAATTAATTAAGGAAACCGATAGCGAACAAACAGTTTTCAAGGGTAGTGAATTAAACGAACGTTTAATGAACATTCGTGATGATTTGTTGACCCAACAATTATTGACCTTTACCAAACGGCCATACGTTGGCTGGAAGTTATTAATGCAACAGGAAAAGGAAGTCAAAATCGAACTGAAATATACGCTGATGATTCATGATGATAGCTTAGAAAGTCTAGAACACGTTGATCAAGGTCTACTAGAAAAGTATTCACCAACCGAACAGCAAAAGATTACTCGCGCAGTCAAAGATTTGCGAACAATCATGGCTGTTAAGCAAGTTATTCAAACGCAATACCATGAAGTATTGAAAAGAGCCTTTCCTAATGGTGATTTAGATGATCTTTCACTAGTTAAACAGGAACAGGCTTACACAGCCGTGATGTACTATGATCCAACTTTAAAGCCATTAAAAGTCGAAACAATGGAACAATGGCAAGCAAATCCACCACAGGTTTTCAGTACCCAAGAACATCAATTAGGGTTAGCTTATTTGTCGGGACAGCTTAGCTTAGATCAGTTAGAAAATCATCACTTACAACGGGTTTTAAAGCATGATGGCACTAAACAACTCTTTTTTGGCGAATGCAAAGTCGATCCAACGATTAAGAACAGTCAAATCGAGAAAATCCAAAAGCAGTTAAAAGAGCAACAAGATAAGGACGATCAATACAGAAAAGCAAATATCGGACATTATCAACCACTGAACTACAAGCCGGTTAGTCCAGACTATTACTTAAAGACGGCCTTTAGTAACGCAATCATGACCGCCCTATATGCTCGTGATGAAGATTACCAACGGCAAAAACAAGAACGCGGCTTAAAAGAAACCGAGTGGGAAATGACGAAAAAGCAGCGGCAACACCAAACTCGAAACCGGCATGAAGATGGGGGCATGCACTTGTAATCACAAAATTAGCGATTGGTTAATTGGAATGAATGGCAGCCCTTTATACACCTTGCTATTAAGACAAAACGGGGTGCGCGGGGTGTACTCGATTGGTCGAGTACAGACGCCAACTTTGTATATGGTTTATCAAAGAGACCAGGCAATCAAAAACTTTAAGCCGGAACCCTATTTTGAACTAAATGCTGAAATTCTTGCTAATCAGCAAAAATTCGTCGCAAAATTAGACCCCTATCAGCGATTTAAAGATGAAACAGGGCTAATGACATTCATGCAAGCTAAACACGTTCAGAAAGGCTCACAGGGCGGTTTAATCAAGGACGTCCAAAAACAGGCTAAAAAGCGTGCTAGTCCCCAACTATTCTCACTATCCAGTCTGCAAAGTGCCATGAATAAACGTTATCACGCCAGCGCCAGCCAAACCTTAGCAGCCATTCAAAGTTTATATGAAGCCAAGTTGTTGAGTTACCCCCGCACCGATTGTGCTTATATAACTGATGAAGAATTTGAGTACTTAGTGGCTAATCTGACGAAGTATCTGGGTTTAGTCTCTAAGCAAGTCGCTGTAACCAATACAACCCCAAATAAACGTTACGTCAATGGGAAAAAGGTTGAAGAACATTACGCCATTATCATGACTAAAGTTGTGCCGACTAAAGAGAAACTAGCCAGCTTACCTAAATTACAGCAACAAGTCTATGACTTAGTTTTAAAAACGACGTTAGCGATGTTTGCTGATCCGTACGAGTACGAGGAAACCACCATTATCACCCAAGTTGGTGCCGCCAATTTTAAAGCAACCGGTAAGGTCCCAACTAAGCAAGGCTGGCAAGCTTTATTTGATGATCACAAAGCCGACCAGCAAGAAACAGCCACCTTACCACTCGTTCATCAGGGCGATCAGGTTCAAGCAAATCTGCAAACACCGCAAAAAGAAACGACCCCACCCGTGCCATTTACCGAAGGTACCCTGATTACGGCAATGAAGACAGCCGGCAAAACGCTTGATGATGAAGAAGCCCAGGCGATTCTCAAAGATGTGCAAGGCATTGGGACAAGTGCGACCCGGGCCAATGTGCTGGAAGTGTTAAAAAAACGCGGCTATTTGTTTACTGAAAAGAACAAGCTCCACGTCAGTGAAGCGGGAACTACTTTATGTAAAGCGGTCGAACTCGAACCCTTGCTAACTAGCCCAGAAATGACGGCTAAATGGGAGCAAGCGTTACAACAAATCAGTACCGAAGAACGCACCCCGGATAACTTTTTGAGCCAAATCAAAAAGTTCGTGGCAAAATTGATTGCTGATGTCCCCGAGCAATTGACTGGCAGTTCAGCCATTAAGCAACAAATCGATCACCAACAGCAAACGCAAAAAGCCGCCGAAGTATTCTTAGAAACGCCGCAAGCGACCGTTTTAAATAAACAGAAGTTTTACATTGTGAAGCCTAAGCAAGGCGAAGACTTTACCTTACCCAAGAAATGGAGCAGCAAAACCCTTGGTAAAACTGCGATCAAAGCCTTAGTCACCAAGGGTGAAACCAGCAAACTAAAGGGATTCAAGAACAAAAAGGGAAAGCCGTTTGACGCCAAGTTAAAGCTTGACGGCCATAAATTAAGTTTTGATTTTGATTAGATCCTGTCTACCGCCCTTCACGTTGTTCCGGTTGGTGAACCCGTCATTTAGGTTCACTTTTACAACCCCAAAAGTAAACCTAAATAACGGGTAAGATTAGCAAAACAAAGGAGATCATAAATATGGATAACGAATTAGCAGTCATTGGGAGTGAATTACCTGTTCTGCAGGCTAAAGAACCCTACAAGTATTTAAAGGAAATCACTGGTAACGGCGCTTATTATCAAGTAGCTTGGCAAAAATTATCTGACGGTTACGTTGCCCTTTATGGCACGACCTCGATTCAAATAAGATCATTGCCGACATTGAATGATATTTTTGAAGATGAGGAGGGGTAGACAATGCCGAGTAAAGCAGACGTTAAAGCCTGGAAAGCACAATTGGTTGCCCAGGCTGAACAACAAATCCTAAAATTAACTGATAGTGGCCAATTTAAAAAGTACCTCAATACCTTGGCTAAATTCCATCATTATAGCGCCAGAAACATTGATTTGATTTATGCTTAAATCCGCAAGCGACCCAGGTCGCGGGATTTAAGCAATGGCAAACAGATTTTAACCGCACCGTTAATAAGGGCGCTAAGTCCATTCGAATTGCGGCACCGATTATTAAGAAATTAACACCTGCTGAACAAAAGCGACTTGATACTACCGACGAACGGGCCATTGTTGGTTATCGTTACCTGCCCATCTTCGACGTGGCACAAACTAGTGGTGACCCTGTCCTAAGCGCTAAAGACTTTGTCAAAGAAAATTTGGCCGATCATCAGAATGTGACGAGCTTGTATAATGCATTCAAGGACTATCTCAACCAGCAAACCGACCTTAAAGTCAGTGAAGTGCCTTTAGCGACGCTAAATGGGGCTAAGGGGTATTTTCAACCCAGCACTAATGAAATCGTCATTGGTGGCGATGAGCCCGACAATGCTTTGAAACTAAAGACGTTATATCACGAATATGCGCATAGCCAGCTACACGGATTAAAATCCGCCTTTAAAGATCGGCCACGAGCATATCAGGAAACCCAAGCCGAAGCGGTTGCGTATGTTGCCATGCAAAATATTGGCGTTGATACCAGCAACTACTCACTCGGTTACGTGGCCACCTGGGCTAAAGATAAAGCCGTGATCCATAGTGCTTTAAGTGAGATCCAGCAAGTAAGCAACAAAGTGATTGAGCTTAGCGATGGTTTAACCAAACAATTAGGCTTACAAGAAGCCCAAAAAGAGCCTGAGCATGATTTAAAAAAGCTATCAGCTCAGGATCTTAATAAGTCCTATCAAGGCTTGCAACAACAAATTCAACAGGCAACTAACGCCCAGAGTAGTAATCTGGCGCAGATCGAATCGGAAGGTACCCGAGCCAGTGCAGCCTATAAGGCCATTGTCGCAATCAAACCGGCATTTGCAGCTGACTATCAGCAAGCTGTCACACAACTTTACAAGAAATCTTTAGCGATTGCGCAGATCAAAAAACTTTATAACGACCAGAATTTACAGCACCCAAAGGCCGATCTGAGCAGCAGTAACATTGACCTAGCCATCAACGCCATTGAAAATGTCGAAAATCAGGACTTTGCCAAAAACGTGTTGCCTTGGTCCAAGTAGCGAAGAAATCACAAGCTAACAATGATACGACCGTGGCAATGGAATCGACAGACACATCTTCAACCAAGCAAACCGCAACTACTGGTCGGCAAAATCAGCAAGACACTGGTGAACCAGCTAACGGCGTGTCTGGGAATCACGCGACAACTGCAGGTCAAGCTTCTGATCAAACAAGTCAACCGAGCCAGAAAGCTCCGAGTCAACCGACTACTTCACCGAGTGGGACAAGTTCAAGCACCGACAATAATGCTGGTGCAAGTGCTTCCTCGTCAATATCAGCATCAGCCAACAAAGCAGAGCCCATGACGGCCGTTTTGAGCGGCGGTTTGTATAAAACCTATGACGATGCAGTTGCATCCATCAAAATCCAAGGCAAAGCCGTTGATGACATGACGATCAGGTCTGTCACAATGAGCGACGGTTCCTTTCAGTGGACTTGGGGACCAAACGGCGACAGTGGTAGCAGTAGTTCAAAACCAAGTTCCTCTGCGCCATCTTCTTCCAATCCCACAGGGCAAGATGCAAACAAAAACAGTAAACCGCAGCATTAGACCTTTGCTACTTTCAAAAATCGCTGATAATGGCCTCTTCACCCACCATCATCGGCGTTTCGCTACGTTATCATATGATTCAAACAACGTTTAAGTCTCACAAAAGACCCGCATCAGTTCGACAGCTACGTCGAATTGATGCGGGTCTTTGGGTTTTCTACTAGTTGATCTGCTGAATCTGTTCACGTTCAGCAGTTGCCCGGACAGGATCCACAAGTGCCTGCCGATGCAAGCCATTGCGCGCTCGCAGAGCATAGAGAATCGTCACGGTATCGACAACTTCTTGCAGCATTGCGCCAATAATTGTTGGAATGACACCGAAGCTGGCGATTAACATCAAACCTGTACAAATCGCAATGCCGATGAGGACCGCTTGCTTGGCAATGACCATGGTTTCCTTAGCAATTAAAGTGGCCGCAGCAACTTTCGCCAAATCGTCGCGCAGAACCACGGCATCAGCCGATTCGCTTGCCGCGGTTGCCCCATGTGCACCCATTGCAATGCCGACATCAGCAATCGCCAATGAAGGTGCATCATTGACACCATCACCAACCATCACAACTGGCCGGCCATCCTTAGGGACGTTATCCAAAACTTCAATCTTCTGTTGTGGCAATTGTTCCGCATAGACTTGGTCAATGCCGACCTGTGCCGCCACTTTATCAGCGATTGACTGCTGATCGCCAGAAATCATAATCAGCTTAGCATCATTTAATTCGTGCAGTTTCGTCATCGTTTCTTTTGCTTCTGGACGAATCTGATCGGAAAATGTGATCGCACCTGCGTACTGGCCATCAACATTCACATACACGGCAGTCGTATCAACCGTAGCCTTCGTCCCAGCAAACTCGGCTTTACCGACCTTGACTTTGCGGCCATCCACCGTGGCATTAACGCCAAAGCTAGTTGTTTCCGACACATCTGTCGCTGGCAGCCGATCAGCTGTCGGCACAGCATCTGTCAGTGAACGCGCCAAAATATGAGTCGATTGACCTTCCGCACTTGCGGCTAGCTTCAAAAGCTGATCCTGTGAGAAACCGGCTTGTGGCAAAATCGTCGCAACTTTTAAAATACCGCGTGTCACGGTGCCGGTTTTATCAAAGGCAAAGGTTTTAGCATCACTTAACTTTTCTAGCGTAGTCCCTGACTTGACAATGATCCCGTTGCGGCTATTACGACTCATGCCGGAGACCATCGCAATTGGCGCGGCCAGAATCAGCGGACAAGGCGAGGCCACAACCAATACCTGTGCAAAACGAACTGGGTCGCCAGAGAAGAACCAGCCAAGACCCGCAATCACATAAGCAATCAACGTAAACGGTACCGCATAACGATCAGCCATCCGAACAAAATGTGCTGGTCGCGCTTCGGATTCCTTAACCAGTTTAATAATCCCTTGATACTGACTATCTTCAGCCCGTTGCGTGACCTTAACAGTTAGGGCAGCGTCACCATTGACGGTCCCAGACATAATGTCACTACCTGCGTTTTTGGCAACCGGTTTAGATTCACCCGTCAAACTGGCTTCATCCACCAAACTCTCACCTGCCAAAACCGTACCATCAACTGGCACGACTTCCTGCGGCTTAACCAAAATCGTTTCGCCAACTTGGACGGCCTCAACTTCAACATCTTCAACGTGTCCATCAACCATACGATGCGCGGTTGTCGGTGCATTTTCGAGTAATTGCTTTAATTCACTGCTTGCTTTTGTTGCTGCGTAGCTTTCAAGCGCATCGCCACCAGTCAGCATCAATAACACGATCATCGCAGCCCAATACTGGCCAACCGCCAAGGTGGCAACAACCGCCGTAATGGCAAGCAAGTCAACACCGAAGTTACCAGAACGAATTGTCTTCACCATGCCCCAGAACATAATTAAAGCAATGATTGACCCCATCACCGTGATCAGCCCTTGCGCGATCAATGGTTGCTTTAAACCGAAAGCAAAGACTAGCGCAATGGCACTTACAGCAAGCACCATCATTAATTGCCAGTTCTTTTTCATCACTGCCACTCCCTTTTTCTAAGTACGCCAATTATAACCATTACAATCTGAAAGCACAACCTATTTTAGAACGAATATAATCTGTCCCACTTAGATGCTCGACATTCATGGTTTCTATTAATTGAGCCATGGCTAAACTCTTCTACCGAAAATTAACTCAAGTGTCCATCATCCCCAACCAGAATCATAAACCGGAAATGATTGACCCCGTTAATTTTATGGCTTCCCTAATATTCACTTCATATTATACTGCTCTTATACTAAAAAAATGGACTATTTTTATTCAGTCCGTAAAATGAAAGTATAGGAGTATTTTTATGTCAATTCGTTATTCACAAGATTTCAAAGATTCATTGGTTAAACTTCACCAAGAAGGCCGTTCACTTGAATCATTAGCAGAAGAATTTGGTCCGTCGAAAGATTCTATTGCTATTTGGGTTAAACAAGCTACCCCAATCATGATCAAGGGTCAGTCAAAGACTTTAAAAGACGTCAAGCAACTAGAGAAGCGCCTCGCTATTTTGGAGGAAGAAAACGAAATTTTAAAGCGAGCGGCCATCTTACTAGCCAAAAAATAGTCCGTAATGTGGGATTGCCGCTCGTTAACCAATTTTTAGCACAAGGCTACGCGCTTGTGCGTATTTTAAGTGCACTTAAAATCAAATCTAGTACCTATTACAATTGGCGCCATTGGCAGCCCAGTCAACAAGAAAAGCGTAGAGAATCCCTAAAACCTTATATTTTAGACGTTTGGAAAACCTTTAAATTTTATGGCTATCGTCGTATTGCTGCTTATAGTCAACTAAACAATGACTGTCCAAAAATATCTGAATATATGACACTCAAATTAATGCGTGAATTAGGGATTAGATCACGCATGCAAAAACGTTATCGAAAGCCAAAAACTGTGGTGACTGTTGATCAAAAACCCAATCTGATTAGACACTTGCATGATTTGAGCGGTGTTTGGCAAACAGATATCACTTATATTCAGTTGACTAACCACAGATGGGTCTATTTAGCGACCGTTTTGGATCCTGAGAAGAGAAAGGTATTGGGCTATAAAATTGGCGATACAATGACAGCCGAGCTAGCCACAAGTGCCTTACAGATGGCTTTAGATAAGCATCGAAAGCCGTTAATTATTCATTCAGATATGGGGTCACAATACACGAGTGCTGAATTTAATATTAAATGTCAAAATTATGGCTTGAAACATTCATATTCACTCAAAGGACATCCATACGATAATGGCCGTATGGAAGCATTTCATTCAATATTGAAACGTGAAGAGGTGTATTTGAAGGCATACGAAACATTAACGCAAGTCCAAGCAGCCATTGGTTGGTATATCAATTTTTATAATCGCAATCGTATCTCAAATGTTGCCTAATTAACTGAATAAAAATAGTCCAAGTTATTGACTTCTGAGCAGCCATCACTGAATTCATGGTTATAGACCCGTAATCGTTCGACCGTTCGGGCTAACGATTCAACGATACCTTTCGTCTGGGGGCGAAAAACGCGACAAGTGATTGGTTGATAGCAGGCATCCTGACTGAATTGCTTAGAACCTGTCTAGTATCTGCTGAATCTGGCATGACAAACTCCTCAGTCGGTTTTCCACAATTCTACCAGATTCAGCAGATACTAGACAGGTTCTTAGGACTAAAAAATAAGTTAAATGATTTACACCATGAAATCAGTAATCGAACGCAAAAACAACTGAAAGCATTTGCTAAACAGAATCCAGAAATTAAACAACCAGATTCTGAACCTGATCAAAGCCTAAAACGTTAGCCAGTTTTTAAGGGACATGCTATAATGTAATAGAAAAAGGAAGTCCCGCTAGAACAGGGCTTCCCATGTAGAGCCGTTAAAGACGGTGGCAGATTTTAACGATATTTAATAACCGCTAGCTGACCAGAGCTAAGGCGGTTATTTTTTTTGCTGACTTTTGATCAGCTCAACAATTAATGCGATTAAGGCCACGATAAAAGTACCGAAAGCCAGCATTAATTGTAAAGCGTCCGCAACGGACACCTAGGCTACTCCTTTCGTTAGGATTTATGGGCTTTAAAGGTTTAACACCATAAGCACCACCTCCGATTGGAAATAGCCACCGCCTTAACTTCTCTACAAAATACCATTATACAGGGAATCTATATCACTATCCAAGTTTTAAAACAAATTTGCCTGATCGCTATATTACTAGTGAGAACCAATTTAAACGGATTAACTTTCAGGTTAATCCTTATATTACTAGTAGGACACGGACAAAATTTGAAAGAAGGCTTTAAAACTTGGTGACGTAGAACAGTAAGGCGCTTGATAATTATAAAAATAATAATACAAATGCAAACAAATAAGAAAGAAGATTTTATAATGTTGAAAGTTATACAATTATTTATAGGTCAATCATGGGAACTAATTTTAAATATCATCCAATGGATTAGCATTAACATATCGGTAGGTTGGTTAGCATTCGGATTAGCAGTAATAACATTTTTAAGAAGCTGTTTAGTATCTTTGATTTTGACCAAATAATTTGATAAACTACTGTCAAAAAAGTTGGTGATCATATGCAACATTTTAGTCATCATTACCAAAGCGATATTTCTCGGCAACAATTCGATTTGATCCGCCAAGATCTGGAAGCTTCAAGAAAACGAACTCATCCAAAACACATTGATCCTTATGATATCTTCTGTGCCATGCTCTATGTCCTTAAAAATGGTTGTACTTGGCGTGATTTGCCGGCTGATTTTCCAAAGTGGTCCACTGTTTACTACTATTGGATGAATTGGTCGAAAGCCCCCACCCCTGATAAACCAGCTTTATTAACTCAGGTTTTAAAAAAATTGTCGCTGATCGAAGATTAAGGCAAGGGCGATCAGCACGAACTTCGTTCGTCATTTTAGATGCCCAAAGTATCAAGAACACCGCTACCGCTGAAAATAAGGGTTACGATGGTGGTAAGAAGATCTCGGGGATTAAACGGCACTTAGCCGTCGACATCAATGGATTCCCGCAAGCGATCCATATTACCCGGGCTAACATCACTGATCGTGACGGGGCGATTGCACTCATTACCCTTAATTTAGAGCAGTTTAAACTGGTTCGAACCATGATGGTTGATAGTGGTTATACCGGCCAAAATTTTGCTAATGAGATTAGCAGTTTAACGTCAGCCAAGGTAATCGTCGTTAAAAGAAATGAGTTACACCAATTTTCGGTTATCCCCCAACGGTGGCTCATTGAACGTTCATTTAGTTGGTTGGGAAATTATCACCGTTTATGGCGTAACTGTGAGCGTAAGCTCAACACTAGTCTCATGATGGTTTCGTTAGCTTTTATCAGGTTACTTCTTAAAAGATACTAAACAGCTTCTAAGAAATCGTCACAGGAAGCTGAGACAATCTTTTGAATACTCCTCAGGAAACAACAATTTTGAAACAGCTATTTCCATATATAATGACAGTTTAGGAACTGAAGCGTCTCAACTGCTAGGAATAATGGTTACAGACAAGAAATTCTATCTATATCGAAAGTTGTTGCCATACATCATTCGAGTAAAACTTAGATTGTGCAAAGACAGCAATAGTAAGACTACGCATACGACAAGGTCTTGGACATATCGCTTATTTTTATTGTTTATAGATAAGATAAAGTCTAAGAACTATAAAAAGCAATATGAAGATAAGGACTTATATCCTTACCTTCAAATGGTGAATATCCAAAATGGCGATGAAATTGCGGCGACTGGTTTTATTCCCATCAAAAGTCACGAAATGAGAACTATTGTTATTCCTAAAGGGCGCTTTTTAGACGCAGTTAAGAATCGTCTTACGTCTAATTATAAAGCATTAAAGCGCTTCGTTAATAAAAAGCCCGTTTATATTTATTTCATATATCAGACCATGAGTGGCACAGTGAAGGAATTTGTCGTTGAAACAGATTATCAAGACTCCTTGGGAAAAGATTTAGATATGGAATATTTAACAAAAATTCTTGCTGTTCAAGATAAATATAAAACAAAATAAGTTCATATCAAACGGCCATTAGGGTATACCCTATTGGCCTTTTTTGCTTCTGTGCTATACTAGGAATTACAAGTGTTCATTAGAACTGTCCAAAAGGAAGTGCTGACAATGGCTAAAATTGGTTATGCGCGTGTGAGTTCCAAAGAGCAACATTTAGATCGACAGCTAGCGGCCTTAAAAGGCGTTGATAAATTATTTACGGATAAATTAAGTGGAGCTAACACTAATCGGCCAGAACTGCAAAAAATGCTGGCCTATATTCGTGAGGGTGATATTGTCCTGGTCACTGAATTAGATCGCTTAGGCAGAAACAACCATGATTTGACTAAGATCATGAACTCCATTCAAAATAAGGGTGCCACCCTAGATGTGTTGAATTTACCGTCCATGACAGGGATTGCTGACCCCAATTTACGTCAACTGATGACCAACTTGATTATTGAACTCTATAAGTATCAGGCCGAAAGTGAACGTAAGCGAATCATTGAGCGCCAGCAGCAAGGGATTGCCTTAGCTAAGCAGCAGGGTAAATATCATGGGCGCAAACCCCAATACACCCAAGACGATCCCCGCTTGCAACACGCTTTTAAGCTTTATCAAACGGGTATGAGTGATGTAGATGTTGCCCGTAATACAGGGATTAAACGGACGACCTTTATCAGATATCGAAAGAAATTCAATATACAAAGATGATGTTTACATGAGAGAATCATAGCAGAGCGGACCACTTGAAACTTCTAACTCCACTAAAATCCGAGAAATGACCAAGAAAAATGACAACTCTTCGAATATTGTTACTTCAAATTAAAATCAAAAATGATTACCTTAAAAATTGACCTCGATTTAAAATTGAAGTGCAACACCTGCTCTACTAGACCAGTTCTTTATTCAGACTAGTCAAAAAGGCCATGAAGACCTATTCTTAATTCACCACAAACAAGAAAGAGGTATCTTCATGACCCGAATTAAGAATATCATATCTAATCAGTATCACCAACTCAATTTAGCTGAACGTGGTCGAATTGAAGCCCTAAGGGGCTTAGATTGGTCCATCCGCCGGATTGCCAAGGCTCTTCATCGTAATCCCAGTACGATTTCGCGTGAATTAAGACGGGGGACAACAACACAGATTAACGCTAATACTCGTATCTTCGAACAGTCATATCTGGCGGAAACTGGCGAAGCAGTTTATCGTAAGCACCGGCTAAACAGCTGTTATCGTGGACTCTTTGATCACTGTCAAACCTTCTGTAATGCTTTGGTTACAGCTTTAAAAGCTCGCCCCAGAATGCATAGTGTGGATACTTTTGTTCACCAATTCAAGACTAATTACCCAGGAGTTGTCTGTCCCTCAACACCGACGGTGTATCGATACATTGATGACCAGCGTTTAACTATCCGTAATTCAGACCTACCAGCTAAACTCCGTCGCCGAGTCAAACGTCCCGGAACAAAGCATCACCGAATCAATAAGAAGAATCTGGGCCATTCAATCGAAGAGCGTCCCACTGTGGTTCAAGCACGTCAAGAGCTTGGACACTGGGAAGGTGACTTGGTCAAAGGTAAACGAGTTGAATCTGAGCCAGCATTAATGACTTTGACTGAACGTGTTAGTCGTTTAGAAATCATCGTTAAACTTCCCAATTATCATGCCGACACTTGCTTGAAAGCCCTCCAGAACACCTTATATGACTATGGAACTGAGTACTTTAAAACCATTACTTTTGATAACGGTGCCGAGTTCTCAAGCTTGAGCCAAGTGGCGGGAACGGACATCTACTTTGCCCATCCTTATTCACCATGGGAACGCGGAACCAATGAGAACACTAACGGCCTTTTGCGCGAGTTCTTCCCGAAGGGTAGATCCTTGGTTTTGGCCTCACTCATTGATATTCAGCTGGCTCAGGATACCTTAAACAACCGGCTGCGGCGGTCATTAAACTATCGTTGCCCAGCCGATCTAATGCCTGAACTAGCTTAGCAACTAGACCACTTCTAAGAATAGATTCTTAGTGTTGCACTTGATTTGACAATTGAGGCCTTAAAAATTGAGGTTTTTTAATTAAAATAATATTATTTTATGCTGTGTTATCCGCAATTCTAAATCTGGATCATAGTGATATTTGATAGCTTTGTAGCAGTATGTAAATAAAATTATTATTCTGATAAAAGCAAGCAACGATTGACAATTCTGATCGTTATTTTTCGAATCATGGCGTTTTTATATTACAATGATCCTAGAAAAAATAAAGTTATGGAGGCGATTAGATGAGTGATTTGGATCAGACAAACAGCTATCGATACGTCATTGTTGGTGGCGGAGTGGTTGCTGGCTATGCCATCAAGGGAATTCGACAGGAAGATTCAGAGGGTGAGATCTTAATTATTTCGCAAGAGGCGGATGTCCCATATGAACGACCGGCACTGAGTAAAAAACTATGGCTAGATGATGAATTTACTGAAGAGAACATTCAGATTGGTGCTGAAAATTATCCCAATGTGACTTTTAAGTTCAAGACAACGGTTACGGCTATTAATCGGCAAGATAAGGTCATTACATTGGCCGATAGTGAGCAAATCAAGTATGAACAGCTATTGCTAGCAACTGGCGGAGAACCTAGACAAATCCAGGGGCCTTCTGATCCACATGTGCTAGTCTTTAGACAGTGGTCAGATTATCGCAAGTTACGTAAATTTAGTGGTCCGAACAAGCGAGTTGTGATCATTGGTGGTGGATATGTTGGTACAGAGCTCGCATCGTCACTGACCCAAAATGAGACTGAAGTTACAATGATTTTTCCAGAAAAAGCGCTGGGTGAGGGTAAATTTCCTGAGTCTATTCGGACTGAGTATGAAGCCACGTTCAAACGCAATGGTGTCACACTGATGAGTGGTCAGTTTGTCCAATCATATCAACGCCAAGGTGACCACTTGGCTCTATTGACAAAGGATGGTACGGTGATCGCAGCCGATACGATCATTGTTGGGTTAGGCGTTACGCCGCGGATTAGTTTAGCTGAAGACAGTTGTTTGGATTTAGCTGATGGTGGTGTGAAAGTTAATGAGTATCTCAATACTAGTGACCCAGCCATCTGGTCTGCTGGAGATATTGCCTCTTATCCAGATCACATCTTGGGTCGGCAACGGATTGAGCACGTGGACCATGCCCGACTTTCTGGTGAATTAGTTGGCCGTAATATGGCAGGTGCTCACATGAGCTATCAGCATACCCCATACTTCTATTCCATGATTTTTGATATTTCCTGGCAAGCAATCGGTAATATTGATCCTAAATTGCAATTGATTTTTGATCGGCGAACGCATGGATCGCTTGTCTATTTCATAGATACCGATAAGTTAGTTGGTGTTTTAGTTTGGAATGTTAAGGTGAATCTTGATGATGTTCGCGCATTGCTTGCGAACGCTCCAGCTACAGATGATCTGGTGGGCTCCATTCGAGAGAAGAAGGCTTAGTATCTGGATGAGATATCGGTGAATCATTGCGTCATCACGAATGTACTTTAGAACAAAATGGCCATCATTAACGATGGCTCAGTAGCAAATAAAAACTAGCCTTGAGTCATTTTAAAGTGCATGAAGTGCAACACAAAAGTTAGACAAAAGTAAATATTATTATGTCGCTAAGGTATGTTCTCGATATTCACACGGGGACATACCCTTTGTTTTTGATGAGATTCGTCGGTAATTGAACCAATTAACATATTCTAAAGAAACTGCTTTTAATTCGGCTAAACCTTTACACGGTGGGAATCCAGCCAAACATTCGGTCTTATAAAGGCGAAAAAAGCTTTCAATCGGGGCATTATCATGACAATTTCCCTTGCGGGACATACTTTGGATAAATTCATGTTCAGATAATTTTTTTGTATAGGAATCTAGTTGGTAATGCCCTCCTTGATCGGAATGAGTGATGGGTTGAACATTACTTGGTAACTTATTGATTAATTCATCAACGGTCTTGGTTATTAGAATGCAATTGGGACTATTACTGATTTGAAATGCTAAAATTTCCTTGCTGGCCTCGTCGGTAATAGCTGAGATATAAGCCCATCGTGGTTCGCTAAGCGAATTTGCGTAATATCTGTATGGAGTACTATATAAGGCTTAGCCTGTTTAAAGTCTTGTTCCAAGAGATTTTCGGCGATCTTACCGACGGTACCCTTATAAGAGGAATATTTACTACTGTTCTTGTTCCGGTTATAAAGACTCACTTGTACGCCCAATTCATCCATTAGTCGGCGTACAACCGCATCTGCGATATGAACATCAAGCTTAATTAGTTCATCTTGAACCCACCGGTAACCGTAGGTTAACCGACCACGATACTTACCATTTTCAGCATATTTATCATTATGATTTTTGATCCTTTTACGTTCATCATGATGCGTGGCCTTCTTAAGCCCAATGGCACTAAGTATATCGCCAATTCTATAACGTTGTTTCTTGGGTAACTTGACTTGATCCGCCCTGATCTGATCAACTATTTCTTTTTTTTGATGCCCTTTGAAGGTCCGAACAGGGTCATTGATTTTTTAGGATGTCATTCTCCAACTTTGTGTCATAGAATTCCTGATTCTTTTGAGCGATCTCGCTTCGTAAACGCTCGATTTCACTCTGTTTTTCTAATTGACGAATCTGTTTTTTAGAACGTTTCGTTTTGGTTGACCTACCTTTGGGATGAGGCTCTAAGCTAGAATAGCCGTCTCGAATAAGCGTTTTTCGCCAAACACTAATCTGACAGGCTAAAACGTTGTATTTTCCGGCAACCTCGGCTAAAGACTCATCATGAGTTTGGTAGTAGTTTATCACATACCATTTAAATTCTGCCGAGAACTTACGCCGAGTTTTGTACCGCTTAAGTGTTTCAATGCCGTTCAGATGATATTGTTGAAGCCATCGATTAACTTGTCGCTTGGGTAATTGATGATTTCTTGCTAGTTCCGCTCTGGAAGTACCGTCGCTGAGATGTTCATTTATAATTTGAGCTTTTACAATCTACCTTAAGACTAAATCAGTATCCATCTTTTTTGAGAACGAATAGCCGATAATTCGTCGTGAGTGCAGATCCATGATGGCTGATAAGTAACACCAGCCATTACGCTTCGTTTGAATATAGGTCATATCAGCGGTCCATTTTTGATTTAAACCAGTGGTCGAGAAATCCTGCTTAAGCAAGTTGGGACGCTGTTCAACCTTGGTTTTGGAAGCCGAAGCTGCTTTCCATTTATTGACGGTAACGGAGTGGATATCCAGTTCCTTCATGAGCCGGGAAATCCGTCTTGGGCTGCACCGACGCTGCAGTGGTTGAAGTTCCAGATTCAATTCATGGTGGATCTTCATAACACCGTATCGCTGCTTAAATTCCGCAAAGATCCGCAGAATCCGTTGTTTCAAGTCCGCATCTTCGGCCCGGCGTTTTGAAGGCTTTGGGGATCGATAACGATAATACTGGGCTCTGGAAACACCGAGGATTCGGCACATCTTAGTTACCTGGTGGTGATGGCTTTCTTGGTGAATGTAATCAAAAATATTGGTTGCTTCTGCGCAAGGAAGCCCAGGGCTTTTTTTAGGATTTCGTTCTCCTCAGACAGCAAAGCCAGTCGCTTTTCCATCGCTTTAATTTCGTCTGGCGATTTACCGGATTGAGTTTTGGCTTGGTCCTAGATCCACTTATGAACGGTTGAATAGCCAATGCCATATTCTCTGGCCAGTTGGGCGGCTGATTCGCCTTGTTTATATAGGTTGATAATGTTTTGTTTGAATTCTTTGTCGTAACGAGTTGGCATGTAAAAATTCCTTCCTTTTGAGAGACGATTTATTCATTATACGCTCTCTTAAAAGTTGTCTCAGGAATCAGCTTACATCCAAATTTTAGAGTATGATAAAGTTGATTAACAATTTCGATAAAGGCGATGATGGGATGAAAAGCACGACGAAATGGGTAACACGGTGGCCCGAACGAATTAGTTACGGCTTAAGTGACGCCGCCGATAATTTAGTCTTTCAAATGATGACGACCTATTTGCTATTCTTTTACACGGATGTTTATGGACTGACACCAAGCGCGGTGGCCATTTTATTTGTCGTGGCGCGGGTAGCTGACGTTGTTGAAAGTTTTGTCATCGGGATCATGATTGATCACACACATTCACGGTTTGGCAAGAGCCGACCGTTCTTCCTCTGGTATTCGTTACCTTACGTTATTTTTGCGGTTCTCACCTTTGTGACGCCTAACTTTTCGTATAATGGTAAATTAATCTGGGCATATGTGACGTATTTAGGCCTTGGATTTCTGTATACGGCTGTTAATCTGCCAATCACGTCAATCTTACCAACGATGTCGCAGAATACTCGTGAGTTGACGTTGTTGGGTGTCATTCGTCAATTCTTTGGCAGTTCGGTTCAAATTGTGGTGGCGGTATTCACATTACCCTTGGTTGCGTTCTTCGGCCACGGTAATCAGCAAAAAGGGTTCTTGGGCACAATCATCGTGTTTAGCCTGATTTCATTTCTTTTGATTATCAACACGTTTGTCCATGTTCGCGAACGGTTCGCGAATCCTGAAATTGCCCATCAACCGTTAACAACTGTCCTAAAAATGTTGAAACATAATCAGCCATGGATCGTTATGTCAATCGTGATTCTCATGTACTGGCTGGTGACGGCAATTAAGAATCAGACAACCATTTACTACTTTAAATATACGGTGGGAAACGAAAACCTGGTACCACTAGCTAACAGTTTTACCCTGGCAGCGTTAATCGGGGTATTGCTGATCATTCGAATTACCGAGGTTCGCAGTAAGAAGCAAACGATGCTTCGCGGTATTTTAATGGCGCTGGTTGGTCAAGCCGTGATTGCGATTGGGGTTTATACCAAAATACTGTGGTTCTTGTTTGGCGGTGTCTTGATTAACTCGATTGGCAATGGGATCATTATCGGCCTCGTCTCAATCATGATTGCTGACACAATCCGTTATGGTGCCAGCATGGGGATCCAAGCCGAGGGAGTTCTGGCTTCAACGGATGACTTTGGCGTTAACGTCGGCCTTGGTGTTGGCGGCTTGATTACAGCTGGTTTGTTTCACTTTTCGGGTTACGTTGCCAATCGAACCCAGAATGCCGCAACTCTCACCATGATTGATTTGAATTATGTTTGGATTCCGTTGGTTATTTATGTGGGGATGTATTTTGTATTGCGGCTTTATGATGAGGGGCGGATTGAACGAGCAATAGAAGCAAGAAAATAAGTCCGAATTATATTCTAAATAATAGTTTTTGATTTGCTAACTAACACCGGTGCGGTGTGATATTATGGGTTCTGGTGCAAATTTTCCTCGCTGACTTGATTTTAGTATACTGGGTGCCAAGAAACGAGGGATTGCGCGCATGAATCACTTTAAGGGACGCCACTTTCAAAAGGACATCATCTTAGTAGCCGTTGGCTACTATTTCAGATTCAGTCTCAGCTATCGTGACATCGTTGAATTGCTTCGGGATCGGGGTATCACTGTTCATCACACCACGGTCATGCGTTGGGTTCATCACTATGGCCCCATCTTTAAGGCTCTATGGCGTCGGCATCAAACAGCTCACGCTAAAAGTTGGCGAATCGATGAGACCTATATTCGAGTTAAAGGCCGTTGGGCCTATTTGTATCGCGCTATTGACAGTAACGGTTTGACCATGGATTTTGAGTTACGAAAACACCGCGATTATACCGCATCCTATCACTTTTTGAAGCGTCTCTTGACGACCAATGGTCGGCCTGATCGATTAGTCACTGATCAATATCGGGCAACACTGAAAGCAGTGAAGCAAATTTATTGAGCAAAATATGATAGACATTAAGTAATAAGTGTTACCCTTGAAAATGTAATGAAGAAACTATTGTGTTAGGAGGATTTTATGGATAAACGTAAAATTGTAATTGTTGGTGCTTCACATGGTGGTCATGAATCAGCAATTGAGCTGTTGGATAAATATAATGATGTAGATGTAACTGTTTATGAAGCTGGCGACTTTATTTCATTTATGTCCTGTGGTATGCAATTATACTTAGAAAATAAAGTTACGGCTGAAGATGACGTCAGAAACTTTGCTCCTGAAGATGTTGAAAAGAAGGGCGGTCATGTTTATGCCAACCATGAAGTAACCGCGATTCATCCTGAACATAAGACAGTAACAGTTAAGGATTTAACCAATAATTCTGAAGAAGAAGTTCAATATGATAAGTTAATTCTTTCATCAGGTGTAACGCCAAAGTTTTTACCAGTACCTGGCAATGATCTTAAGAATATCTATTTAATGCGTGGACGTGATTGGGCTTCTAAGTTAATGAGTGCTGTTAACAATCCAGCAATTAAGAATGTTGCTATTGTTGGTGCTGGTTATATTGGTACTGAAGCTAGTGAAGTATTTGCTAAAGCTGGCAAGCATGTAACTTTAATGGACATGATTGATCGTCCATTAGGAACTTACTTGAACCCTGAATTGCTTGATGTTTTGGAACCTACCTTTAAGAAGAATATGGACTTGAAGATGGGCGTTAAAATTGAAGGCTTCAACGGTAATGAAAAAGTTGAAAGCGTCAAGACCGATCAAGGCGATATACCAGCTGACTTGGTTGTTGTTTCAGCAGGGGTAACTCCTAATACTGATTGGATAAAGGGCACAGTTGATTTAGATCAAAGAGGCTGGATTAAGACTGATCCATACTTGAGAACGAATGTTAAAGACGTTTACGCTATTGGAGATGCAATTTTGCCACTTTCTATTCCAGCAGGTAAGCCAATGCCAATTGCTTTAGCTACTACTGCTAGAAGAGAAGCACAATATGTGGTTGATCATATCTTTGAAGATAAGCCAGATCGCGCTTTCAAGGGTGTTATCGGTGCTTCAGCTCTTAGCGTCTTTGACTATCACTTCGCTACTGCGGGATTAAATAAGTTTTCAGCTGCTAAGAATAAGCTTGATTATCAAACTAGCTTCTATGAAGATCATATGCGTCCAGCTTATGTCCCAGAAGCAGATAATCCTAAGGTATATGTCAGCTTAACCTTTAATCCATATACCCACCAAATCTTAGGCGGTGCTGTCCTTTCTAAGTATGATATTACTGCTCAAGGCAATGTTTTAGCTTTGGCAATTAGTCATAAGATGCGCTTGGAAGACTTGGCTGAACAAGACTTCTTCTTCCAACCAGGATTTGACCGTCAATGGAGTTTGCTTAACCTAGCTGCTCAACATGCATTAGGTATGGCAAGATTCTAATTTAATCGTTAATAAAAATAAATTATAAAGATAAAAACTAGTCATGTTTTTAACGGCTCTTTGTCAAATGGTGTTGAAGGATAGTTTCTATCCTTTGGAGATCTCCTCGTGTGGGAGATCTTTTTTGTTTTTTTATTAGTTGCGGCGTTTAATCTGGTGTGTCGTCTGAATATCGTACTTGAAGGCATAACAAATAAGCCTACCATCGTGACGTTATTGTGGTAGATAATCTAGGCAATCAGCTGGTAGACGCGTGTGAACATATTGGCCTGATTGGAGAAGCCATAACAAGCACGTTTGAGCTCCTTGATCTTACGGTTGATGCCTTCTATCGGTCCGTTAGAGTAGGACGATTTGGCGGCATTAATTACTCCATTAAGATTCTTTCGTAGGGTATGTATGGCCGTATCTAGGGGCGTGCCGTTAGGCTGATAGTTAGTGATGATATTCTTGAGTTCATCAGCGTGACGCCCCATCAAAGCATCGTGGAGATCGATGTAGGTTTCATAAGCTGTTTTGAAGGCCGGAAACGTATCGGTTCCAATATCAATAGCGTTCTGTTCGGTCGAGTACTCATTCAGGCCGAAGAGGTAGCGGCTCTTTTGTGCGTCAGGGGTGGCCTTGTGGAATAGGCGCCATAGTGATTTCAGTACTTTATATTCCCGCGAATGCTTGTCGAGTTGCTTTAAAAATTGAGTGCGAATGGTATCCATCGTCCGGCCCATTAATTGAATAATGTGGAACCGATCAATAATGAGTTCGGCGTTAGGGAATAGTTCGTGCACGAATGCCTGATAGGAGGCGTTCATGTCCATGATGACGCGTTGAACCGCGGCCCGTTCTGCGGTGCTGTACTGACTAAGAAAGAACTGTTTGATGGTTCTATTAAGGCGGTCGCTAAGTACTTTAACTGATTTGTGAGTGTCGGCGTCAATGCAAATAAACGACATGGAGCCGTGCGTGGAACGGAATTCATCAAAGCATAGATTAATCGGTAACCGGCGGCTCGCGTGTGGATGAATATTAGCCGTCAAAATACGCTGAACTGAGTTTGTCGAAATACCGGTGAGACTGGCGATAGTCTTAGCCGGGAGTGATTTACTGGCTAGCTTCAGCACATGAGTCGCTAGTCCGTGACCGATGGCGTGGTTGGTTGATACCACTGGAGTGGTGGCCGTACAAGTGCTATGGCAGTTACTACAACGCCAGCGTTGCTTGTTTAGCTCTAGAATTACGGGCCGGTCCATGGGTCCTGAAATGTGGACATGAGTGAGCTTGTGTCCGTTAGGGTGCAACGTATTGTATCCACAGCTGGGACAGCGCCTGAGTGTGTAGGTAAGCTCTGCCTGGATGACCAAATACTTTTTGCGACCCGAGCCCCGACCATTAAATTCCTCACGAGTACCGAACACCTGAATGTTTGTGTCTGTAATTCCCAGTAATTTAAGTGTATTATCTAGTTGAGACATCTATTCCTACCCCGCTTATCTTGAGTTTCGTCGCTTAAAGCATAGCACTAGGGAGGCTTAGATGCTTTTTTTGTTATCAAAAAGGGCCTAGTACTTTTGGAATGGAAATACTTTCCAACACCAAAAATTCTAGACCCCTAAATTTGCGATCTACCACGTATGTTTAAATCAAATTTATTTTAAATATACCTTGTACAGTGAAGTTTACTGATTGTGTGATTTATGATAAAAGATTAATCTTTTATCATAAATCACACAATCAGTAATACATAAGTTAAGCTCAATCTTATTTACGTTTGGCAAGGCCTTCACGAATAATTTTTTCTAAGACATCAACAATTTTTTCGTCATTCTCAAAAGCGATGCGTTTAACTTCTTTATATGTGCTCATGCGAAGTTGAACGGTTTTAGTTCTTTCTGTTTCGAATTGGTATGGACTTTTTAGATTTTTAAGTTGTTCAGATGCCTTTTTACTAACTTTGTTTAAAAAATCTTCTGCCATGATAAATTACTCCTCTAACTGTTGAATTCTAAGTATTTGTTCATTAAGAACCATTTGGTACATTTGGATTGCTCTTTTATCCCAATGGTCTTTATTCCGTATTCCTTCATTAGCAAACGTTTTAACCCGTTCTTGAGTTCTAATTGAGTTTGAAAAGACCCCTTCGCCAAAAAAGTCTTTTGCTTGTGCAGAAATTTCAGTATCAACTTTTGCACGTGGCTTCATTAAGTACAATATGGCACCAACTAACTGAAAACTTCCATTGTATTGTTCACGTAGTTCACCTAAATGCGTAGCTGTTTTTAAAGAACTTGTATATGACTGCTTTTGAGTTTGTAAGACAATTGAGATGAAATCTGAAGCCATGATTGCGTTATTAGTAAAGACATTTATTGTTGGTGGTACGTCAATAAAAATATAATCGTAATTTTGTTTTAACTTTGAAAGCATTTGTGGTAATAGAATATTACGTTTAACCCGACTAACTTTTTCTACAGCACCAATCCATAAAGACAATGTCCAATCTGTAGGAATCATATCAATTTGGTTTGTAACAGACACAATAGATTTAGACAAATTCCCTCCAAGAAGGCCCTCATATAATGAAAGTTCCGGCTTTAAATCGGCTTTATAAGTCTCCTTCATAATTTCAGTTGCATTTCCCTGGGGATCGAAATCTATAAGTAGTACTTTTTTCCCCTCTTGACCCAATAAATAGGTTTCCATTACAGTCAAGGTGGTCTTACCAACGCCACCTTTAAAGTTGAAGTTTAATAGTGTTTTCCCATTCATAGTAGCACCTACCTTTACATAAACATTTTACCATGATTTATGATTAATCACAAATTTTATATGATTTATGATTAATCATAAATCATATCCATAAAACTATTTACTTAACCTTTGCAGAATGATATGCTTTTTTCATAAACAAAAAATCCCAATCCACTCGGGATTGGGATTTTTGCAGTATTGACAAGTAGCTATCTTGCAGCTACCTAGTCCAAGCAATTTTCACCGCCAAGTTAAAATTGCTTGAAAAAATTGTAATCTTGTTTACGTGCTAATTATACCGCAAGCAAACCTTAAGGGCAAGCAAAGGTAAACTAATTAAAACGAAGATAAGACCAATGGACTAAGTAGCTTGTAATAACTACTTAGTCCATTTTTAGTTCTTAAAAATTAAAAAAGTTGCCGACTGGGCAACTCACAAACAGACACATGCTGGTGAAACTACAAAGCCCTCACAACCAATGTTCGCTTTGTAATTCAGTTAGAGCATATCAGATTTGTATTTTAAAGCAAATCAAATGTTTTAGCAACTCTCTTTTGAGACAGCGTGTGTCAGTCAAGAAAGGGAGTTTTTATTATGACAAAATCAACAGATTTCAATTACTATGACGCCAATAGCGTATATGGAGCCTTGTTTTTCCAGTTCCCTAAGGTATTAATGTACGGCGAACAATATCGCCATCTAAGCAATGCCGCTAAATTGGCTTATATGGTACTAAAAGACCGGCTAGAGTACTCTTTGCGTAACAACTGGGTGGACGAAGACGGCAACATCTACTTTGTCTATACGAATGCTGAACTCATGGAACTATTCAACTCTTCCGAAAAGACCGTGATTAAGATCAAAAAAGAACTAGAGGGGCTTAATCTACTGCGGCAAAAACGTATGGGTTTTCAGCCTAAGGCAGGTAAACAGCTACCAAATCGTCTCTACCTTGCTGGCCTCGATGTACAAGCAAATGACGTGTATTTGCGTGGTGAACAGTCAGAAACGCCCGAAACCCTTGCTGCGCGCAGAACTGTAAATTCTACAGTTCAGCATGACACCGTTGAAACCCTTGCTGCGCGCAGAACTGTAAATTCTACAGTTCAGCATGACACCGTTGAAAAGGACGCTCAAACCCTTGCTGCGCGCAGAACTGTAAATTCTACAGTCAATCTATATAAAGACTCTAAAAACATAGATACTA